>NZ_JBQJIM010000078.1:0-548 GCF_052078295.1 Crossiella sp. CA198 | reverse complement strand
GCAGCCTCCTACGTCCTTCATCGGCTCCTGGTGCCAAGGCATCCACCGTATGCTCTTAACAACTTGACCACAAAGATGCTCGCGTCCACTGTGTAGTTCTCAAAGAACAACCAGACACCACCACACCACGCGACACCAAACCCAAACCATTGTTTGACGGTATGAACGCTAGTAGCAGAACTGGAACGTTCGCTTCCTCAAGAGCAACCCGCTTACGCGTGTTCTCTCAGGACCCAACAGCGTGCCGAACACCCCGTCATCCCTCACCACACGCACACTCGTTCCACACCCGAACACTCAGGCAGTACTAGAAGCACGCATCGCAGATCCGACAGCGTTTTCACCAGTAGTTCCACAATTCTTTGAGCGCCGCAGCCCCAAACACGGTCGGCTTGGACGACTGACGGAACCCCACCCCGAAGGGCGGAATGTGCTCCTTAGAAAGGAGGTGATCCAGCCGCACCTTCCGGTACGGCTACCTTGTTACGACTTCGTCCCAATCGCCAGTCCCACCTTCGACCACTCCCCCCCTTACGGGTTGGGCCATG
>NZ_JBQJIM010000077.1:0-549 GCF_052078295.1 Crossiella sp. CA198 | reverse complement strand
GCAGCCTCCTACGTCCTTCATCGGCTCCTGGTGCCAAGGCATCCACCGTATGCTCTTAACAACTTGACCACAAAGATGCTCGCGTCCACTGTGTAGTTCTCAAAGAACAACCAGACACCACCACACCTTGCGACACCGGACCCAAACCATTGTTTGGCGGTATGAACGCTAGTAGCAGAACTGGAACGTTCGCTTCCTCAAGAGCAACCCGCTTACGCGTGTTCTCTCAGGACCCAACAGCGTGCCGAACACCCCACCACTTCTCACCACTGCCGGCCTCCCTCCACACTCGAACACTCGAGCAGTACTAGAAGCCGACCGTCGCAGACGCGATGGCGTTTTCACCAGTAGTTCCACAATTCTTTGAGCGCCGCAGCCCCAAACACGGTCGGCTTGGACGACTGACGGAACCCCACCCCGAGGGGCGGAATGTGCTCCTTAGAAAGGAGGTGATCCAGCCGCACCTTCCGGTACGGCTACCTTGTTACGACTTCGTCCCAATCGCCAGTCCCACCTTCGACCACTCCCCCCCTTACGGGTTGGGCCATG
>NZ_JBQJIM010000076.1:0-872 GCF_052078295.1 Crossiella sp. CA198 | reverse complement strand
TTCGGGTCGGTGTAGGTCCCGGCATACTTGTCGTTCTCGACCTTGGTCATGAACTCCTTAGCCCGCCCCAACTGCTTGTCCGGGAAGGACTTCGACCGCTCACGCTTGTCCGGGTCTTGGTACTTCACCCGGTACCGCAGCCCCTTCCCGTGTTCCGGGGTGGGTTCCTGGACCGGTTTTCCCTTGCTGTTCACCACAATCTCGCCGGTCACCGGGTCGGTCTTGTCCCGGTACCAGCGATCCTGGATATGTGCCATGACCTGTTCTCCTCTCTGTGCTGGTAGTTGCCGAAAGAAGCCGGGGCGGCTAGGCCGCGCCGAGTTCCTTCACCCACGCCCGGACCACATCGGGGTGGTAGCGGACGTGTTTGCCCATCCGCAGCCACGCCGGGCCGTAGTCCTTCAACCTCCAGTCCCGCAACGTCTTCTCCGGGATGGACAGAAACACCGCCAGCTCTTCCGGCGTCCACAAACCCTCGACACTGACCAGACGCACCCGCGCTTCCATCGCTGCCCGCCCCCCTACGCCGCTTGACCGGTTGCCGAAAGATCCGGCGGTGTCGGCGGGTCGCCCCCGCTGGCCGCCAGGAGCGCGGTCTTGTACTGGGCCTTCCACCGCAGCCGTTCAGCGACCGCGTGCATGAGCAGGTGCGCGCGAGGAGGCACATCCGGGTCCCCGGGCGCGACCTTCTGCCACACCACCGAGGCCGTGTTGTCCCGGTCGGTGTCCGGGGTGATGCCGACATCGACGAGCAGTTGCCGAACAAACTGGGTCCGGTCGTGGCGGTGGTCGGCGAGGGACTTGCCCGACCACTTCCGCGAGACCAGCACGCGCCGCCCTGGCAGGCCGAGGGTGGAGCGGCGGTGGGCCTT
>NZ_JBQJIM010000075.1:0-1165 GCF_052078295.1 Crossiella sp. CA198 | reverse complement strand
CTAAGCGGGTTGCCAGAAGTTGTGTCCGTAACTCGCGGGAGTTGACCTTCCCTCGAACGTGAAGAGCCCCGTCGGGTTGGATTGAGTTACCACACACAACCGACCCGACGAGGCCTCCTTCAGTATGCGCCCCGCGCATGTCTACGCCGACCTGACCCCTGGCCAGCACCACGAACTGGTCACCGCCCTGCACGGGCCCTGGCGAGTCGCAGCCCGCATCCTCATCGTGCTGCTGTCCGCCTCCGGGATGAGCGCACCCGAGATCGCCGAACTCCTGCACTACGAGCCGATCACGGTCCGCCGCTGGATCGCCCGCCACACCCGCGACGGCATCAGCGGCCTGCCCGACCGGCCCCGCAGCGGACGCCCCAGACTGGGCAGCCCCAGACTCGGACACCGCATCCACACCCTGTTACGGACCCCGAAAGCCTGGACCACCACCAGAGTCTGGCGAGCCGCCCGACGACCCGAGATGAGCCTGCGCACCTTCTCCCGGCGGCTGCGAGAGCAGGCCCGCTGGTGCCGTCCCCGGCTGATCGCCAAAGGCGACCCCGACCACGACACCACCTGCACCGCCATCCGCGAACGCATCGCCACGCTCCCGGCCGGATCGGTCGTGTTGGCCGAGGACGAAACCCACATCGACCTGCTCGCACGGGTCCGGGCCTGCTGGATGCCCACCGGTCTGCGCCACCACATCCTGACCCCCGGAAGCAACATCCGACGCACCGTGCACGGCGCGATCAACCTCGCCACCGGCACCTGGCACCACCATGTCTCGGTCAAGAACGTCTCCGTGGTGTTCTGCTACTTCCTCCAGATGTTGCTCGAGGCCTACCCGGACGCGCCCGTCGTCGTGGTCGTCTGCGACAACGGCACCACTCACCACAGCGGCATCACCCGCCGCTGGCTGACCGAGCATCCACGCCTGTTGCTGATCGAGGGCGCGAAATACAGCCCGCAGGACAACCCCGTCGAACGCGTCTGGGCCGGACTCAAACAGTGGATCGCCAACACCGCACCCGCCACGATGGCCGACCGCCTCCGCCAGACCCACGCCTACTTCCGCAGCCGAACCACCGAGCAGCACCTCACCACTGCCGCCCCTTGGACCAGCCCCTGGCTACCCGAAGGTTTCGGACAAGACTTCTGGCCAGGTGCTTAG
>NZ_JBQJIM010000074.1:0-1290 GCF_052078295.1 Crossiella sp. CA198 | reverse complement strand
GTACTGACGTGCCCCGAAAAATCCGGACTCGACCCAAAAGGAAAATATCACGCCACCGACTGGTTCACAAACCACCCGGCCAAAACCTCCGCAGGAGGTCGGTAACCCAACCCCGAATGAAGCCGACGCCGGTTGTAGAAGCCCTCGATAAACCGAACGATATCCCGCCGAGCCGCAGCCCGGGTAGCGTAGGTTTGATGATGAGTCAGCTCCGTCTTCAACTTTCCAAAGAACGACTCCGCCATCGCATTGTCGAAACAGATACCTGTTCGGCCGACCGACTGAAGAACACCATGATCCCGTAAGGCTGAGGCAAACTCCGCCGACGTGTACTGACTGCCCCGATCCGAGTGAAATATGGCATTCTCCGGAAACGGGACACGAGTCCCGGCCATCTCCAGCGCGGCACACACCACACTGGCCGGATAACTCTCACCAAACGACCAGCCGAGCACACTCTTGGAGAAACAGTCGATCACCGAGGCCAGGAACAGAGGCCCCTCAGCCGTGTCGATCTGGGTAATATCGCCCACCATCTTGGCCCCGGGCACCTCTGCGGTGAAGTCCCGGTCCACCAGGTCAGGCACCGCAGCGGCGGCCCGATCGGCCGCTGCCAGCCCGCGACGTCGCTTGACCTGCACCGGTACCAGGCGCGCCGCCCGCATCAACCGTCGCACCACCTCGTCGTCCACCCGGATGCCGCGACGCTCCAGTTCCGCGTGCACCCGGCGATAGCCATACGTCCGACCCGAGTCGGCGAAAACCTCCCGGATCGTCTCGGTCAGCTCCATCCGCCGGCGCGCACCCGCCGAGGTCACACGCCCCGACCACTCGTAGAAACCCGACGGGGAAACATCCAGTAGTCGACACATCATCGTCACCGAAAAGTTGTCCCTCTCCGCGTCGATAAGCTGGTAGCGCTTGCTTACCGTTGTTCCTTCGCGAAGAAGGCCGCCGCTTTTTTCAGGAAGGCGTTCTCCTGCTCGAGTTCGCGGATGCGTCGTTCCATCTCGGTCACCCGGGCTCGCTCGGTGACCTCAAGCGCCTGTTCGGTGTGTCCCTGATTCTTCCTTTTCTCGTTTATCACCCAGGTGCGTACAGTTTCGGGGACAAGCCCGAACTCGCGGGCGACCTCGCCGTAGCCTCGACCGGTTCCCAGCACGAGTTGGACAACCTCGGCTTTCAGCTCTGCCGAGTATCTCTGCGCCTTCTTTGCCACGTCTCGTTCCCTCCGGACTCTCCGTCAATTCTACTTGGAGACGTGTCCGGAAAACTCGGGGCACCTCATAC
>NZ_JBQJIM010000073.1:0-1316 GCF_052078295.1 Crossiella sp. CA198 | reverse complement strand
GGTGGTTTCTAGCGGTTGTTGCGTCACGGTGGGCTAGCGATGCTGGGCCAGGAGCGTATGCATGCGCTGGGCTGGGTTGTCCCAGCCCAGTGTCATGCGTGGTCTGCGGTTGAGTCGTTGCGCGATCGCGGCCAGGTGCTCGGCGGTGTGCACTGACAGGTCGGTGCCTTTGGGGAAATATTGGCGGAGCAGGCCGTTGGTGTTCTCATTCGATCCGCGTTGCCAGGGGCTGGCGGGGTCGCAGAAGTAGACCGGGATGTCGCTGGCCAGGGTGAACTCGTGGTGCCGGGCCATTTCCGCGCCCTGGTCCCAGGTCAGGGAGCGGGTCAGGTGCTGGGGCAGGGTGGCCATCACCTGCAGCAGGGCATCGCGGACTGAGATGGCGTCGCGGCCGTGGGGCAGGTGGGCGAGCAGGACATAGCGGGTGTGTCGTTCCACCAGGGTCGCGATCGCCGAGGCGGAGTCTTTGCCCAGGATCAGGTCGCCTTCCCAGTGGCCGGGCACGGCGCGGTCCTCGGCTTCGGCGGGCCGGTCGCTGATCATGGTCATGTCGGTGAAGCGGGGTGTGCGCCCGGTGCTGTGGGGGCGGCGTCGGGCGCGGCCGGTGCGCAGGGCCCGGGTGAGTTCCCGGCGGAGTTCACCGCGGCCCTGGCAGTAGAGGGCTTGGTAGATGGTTTCGTGGCACACCCGCATCTCCGGCTGTTCGGGGAAGTCACGGTAGAGGGTCTGGCTGATCTGCTGTGGGCTCCATTCTTCGTCGAGTCTGGCCTGGATGGTGGTGCGGAGGTGGGGGTGGGTGGCGATCTTGCCGGGTTTGGGGCGGGGTCGGCGGGCCAGTGCGCGGTCGTGGGCTTGGTAGGGCTGGTAGTGGCCGGTGTGGGGGTCGCGGTTGCGGGCGATTTCCCGGTCGAGGGTGCAACGGGGGCGGTCTAGTTTGGCGGCGATCTGAAGGCGGGGGGTGTTGGTGAGGAGCTGATCGGCGATGTGGAGGCGGTCGGTCAGGGTCAGATACCGGGACGGCCCTTCCACCTCCTCGGCCTCGGTCTCGGCTGGTGGGGTGGGGTTGGGGATGGGGGGCAGGGCCGGGCGGCCACTGGAGGAGGCACGGCCGTGGCGCCAGCGGGTGCCGGTGGCGGGGTGCACGCCCACGAGTTGGCAGGCGTGGCGGTTGGTGTGGCCGAGGTTCACCAACCGAAAGTACTCGGCTCGTTCGGCCAGCAGTGGTGCTGAGCCGTGCGGGGTGCGGTCGAGGCGGATGGAGAAGGTCATTGGGTGTCCTGGGGGGTCAGGTCACGCAACGACCCCTAGAAACCGCC
>NZ_JBQJIM010000072.1:0-1452 GCF_052078295.1 Crossiella sp. CA198 | reverse complement strand
CATCGTGATGCTCCTATGGTTGTCAAGTCGTCTGCAGGGCCTGCATGTCGGCCAGGTCGGCCATCAACCGGGGATAGATCTCTCGGGCCAGATAGCGCTTGAGGCAGCGGATAAGGTGCTTCTTGGTCATCCTGGTCCCGGGGCGTAGCCGCTCGGTCATGTAGGTGCGGCTGGGGTCGTGGGTGGCCAGCCGGGTGATCACCACGTGGTAGAGAGCGGAGTTGGCCTGCCGGTCCCCCGCGCGGGAAAGCCGGTGATGTTCCTGCTTGCCGCTGGAGGCATCCTGCGGGGCGACACCGGTCAGAGTGGCGAAGGCGGCCTCGCTGTGGATGCGGTCGGGGTGGTCCCCGACGGTGACCAGCAACTGCCCGGTGGTCTCAGCACCCAGACCGTGCAGGGCGGTGGTGCGCGGGGCGATCCGCCGCAGCAGGACGTGCAGGATGTCATCCAGCTCGCGTAGGCGCTGGTCGTAGAAGTCGATCTGGCGGGCGAGTTCACCCAGCGCGGCCCGCACACCCTGGCCGGAATCGAGCAAGGTCTCGGCCAGAGCGGTGGCGGCCTGGCGCCGCCGGCGGCTGCCAGGCCGAGGGTCGGGCAGTTCCACCGCGGGGAAAGCCCGGCAGCGCTGAAGCAGGGCACGGACGGGCAGGCCGTGCAGGGCCTGGCGCAACTGGGTGGGTGCGGTGACCAGCAGGGCGTGCAGGGCGTTGAGGGCGGCGGTGCGGGCGGTGAGGTACTGCTCGCGGGTGATGCGCAGTACCCGGACCGTCTCCACCGGACCGCCGCGTGGTTTGGGGGCGGCGGTGGCCCTGCCGGACTGGGCCGCCCCGGCGGCGTTGATCGCATCGGCGGCATCGGACTTGCCGTGCAGGCGGCGCTGGACCCGGTTGGGGCGGTTGACCTCGACCACGTCCACGCCCTGCTCGGTGAGGAACCTGGTCAGGGTGGCGCCGTAGGAGCCGGTGCCCTCCACCCCGGCCAGTGTCAGGGGACCGAAAGCGGTGGCCCAGTCCCACACCTGCTCGAACCCGGCGTGGGTGGCGGGGAATTTCAGGGTGCCCAGCAGCCGGCCGAGACTGTCCTGGGCGGCCGCGACATGGAACTCCAGGTGGGTGTCCACCCCCAGGGTGATCTCCCCGACCGGGGTGAGCGGGGTGGTGGGGGTGTTCTTGCGGGCGGGTTTTGGCATGCTGGTGAGGCCATTCTGTTCGCTGGAACGGACGTGTGGCACGCACCAGGTCCCGGTGGGCGGACAGAACAGTGATGGGTCGCCTGAGCGAACAGGCTCCTATGAGGTCACGGTCGCCGGGCCTGGTGCACCCGGTGATGGTCCCCGGCACTGGACGACAGATCACGACAAAGGCACGAGACCGGTTGGCCGAAGGGTCAGACCAGGGCCAGGGACCACCGGGTACATCCTCACGGATGCAACCCCATCCTCACTGTTGGCCG
>NZ_JBQJIM010000071.1:0-1484 GCF_052078295.1 Crossiella sp. CA198 | reverse complement strand
CAATGCCGCGTAGTTAGTGTTTGGGGCTGGTTGTCAAGCCTGGTGAAACAGCCAACGGAGTCCCTGCTAGAACAGAAATCGACCAAGATCACTGTCGGCAGGAACTCCGTTGGACAACCAGTCTGTCACCACCAGCCACCCCACCCTCGCCCAGGGACCCCTCGCACCCGGCCACCTCGGCGAACTCACCCAGATCATCCCCTTCGAGATGGTCGACGACGCCCTGAACACCACCCGCAGCATGCAAACCCGGACCCGGGACCTGCCCTCCCGGGTAGTGGTCTACCTGCTGCTGGCCGCAGGCCTGTTCACCGAGCTGGGCTACCGCCAAATCTGGGCACGACTGACCTCCGGACTCTGTGGCTTGCCCGTGGCCCGGCCCAGCTCCTCAGCCCTGGCCCAAGCCCGCCGCCGGGTCGGCCCGGCACCACTACAAGCCTTGTTCACTCTGCTCGCCGGACCCAGCCCCGGAGCCACACGCTGGAAAGGCATGCTGATCTGTGCCCTGGACGGCACCACACTCTCCGTCCCTGACAGCGCGGCGAACCTGGCCGCCTACCCCCGCCAGAGCGGTTCCCACGGCGGCTCGGGATACCCGCTGATGCGGCTGCTGACCGTGATGGCCTGTGGCACCCGCACCATCCTGGCCGCCACCTTCGGCCCGATCAGCACCGGCGAAACCACCTACGCCCCACGCCTGTTCGGCTGTCTGCGACCGGGCATGCTGCTGCTGGCCGACCGCAACTTCGCCGCCCAGGACCTGTTCACCCAGATCACCGACACCGGGGCCGGTCTGCTCATCCGCTGCAAGGACAACCGCGCGCTGCCCCAGGTGGGCCGCCTGCCTGACGGGTCATGGCTGACAGCGCGAGGAAGACTCACTCTCCGGGTCATCGAAGCCGAGATCCTGGTCAGGCTCAACGGAAAGACACGTATCGGCCGCTATCGGCTGCTGACCACCCTGACCGATCACCGGGCCTTCCCCGCCGTGGAGATCGTCACGCTCTATCACCAGCGGTGGGAGATCGAGACCGCCTACCTGGAACTGAAGTCCACGATCCTGGGCGGGCGGGTCCTGCGTGCTCGCACCCCTGATGGCATCAGCCAGGAGGTCTATGCCTTGCTGACGACCTACCAAATCCTGCGGCTGGCGATGGCCGAGGCCACCGCCAGCGGCAAACTCAGCGCGGATCGGGCCGGATTCACCGTGGCCTTGCACGCAGCCCGTGACCAGGTTGTCCATGCCGCGGGCGTGATCGCGGGGGCCAGCATCGACCTGGTCGGCAACATCGGCCGCGCCGTGCTGGCTGACCTGTTGCCCCCACGTCGCTGCCGGGTCAGCCCACGAGTGGTCAAGCGAGCGATCTCCAAACACCGCGCGAAAGGCGACATCGACCGCACCAACCATCGAGCAGAGATCACCGTGATCGTGCTGACAGCAGCAGGCTTGACAACAGACCCCAAACCCTAACTACGCGGCATTG
>NZ_JBQJIM010000070.1:0-1487 GCF_052078295.1 Crossiella sp. CA198 | reverse complement strand
CGCTGATAGGGCTACCTTCATTCATGGCCGGGACCTCCGGGGAACGCTCTGCTCGCTTGTCCTGCGAGGACTGAAATGAGACGGCGTCCCCGGAGGTTTCAGCCGGAGGCTCGCCATCTCGGAAGGTGTCGTCCCGATGAGGACTGGTCTATCAGCACGATGCAATGCCTCCCGCTCCGGTCGTTTCGATGGTCGCGAGGAGAGGAGTCGAGTCATTTGCTTGGCGTTGGTATTGACTGGGCAGAATCGTTTCACGATGTGGCGTTGGGTCAGCCAGGAACGGGAGTGATCGAACAGTTCCGTTTCGACCACACCGCCGCCGGAGTCCGGCGACTGGTAACCCGATGCCTGGAACTGGAACCCGACCCCGCCGAAATCCGAGTCGTTCTGGAAACCCGACACGGCGCGCTGGTCGAAGCGTTGACCGACGCGGGTTTCACAGTGCTGCCGGTCAACCCCGATCTGGTAGCCCGCCGCCGCGGCCCAGCCAAAAAGAAAGACGACGCCGAAGACGCCCGCATCTGCTGTTTCATGGCACTGGATCAGTTCCTGGAACTGCGGAAACTGATCCCGCACGGCGAACTGGCCGGCGAGTTGCGCACGATCGCCCGCGACGACGAGCGGGCCGCCCGCGACCAACGGCGTCTGTTGAACCGGCTGCGCGCTGACCTGCTGGCCACCTTCCCCGCCGCGCTGACCATCGCCGGTGACGACCTCGGCTCGCCGGTAATGCTGAAACTGCTGGCGCGCTGGCCTGCCCAGACTCACCTGGCCGCAGCCAGCCGAGAGGACATCGAAGGGCTCGCCCGAGCCGCCAAACACGGCTGGCCGGACCGGTTCGCCGCGCGCGTGACCGATGCCCTGGCCGCCGAGCAGCTGCCCGTCAAGGACTATCTGGTCCGAGCGAAAGAAACCACCATCGGTCTGACCGCCACCCAATTGCTGGCGTTGCGAACGGCCCGCAAAGCCTGGGAACGCCGCATGGGTGAACTTCTGCTGGGCTCGGCCCGCTACGGCCGAGCGAGACAACCGAAGGAGCCTGATCCGGGAAAAGCGATCCCGGGCGGTGATATCTATCTCAGCTTCCCCGGACTCGGGGACCGGCTCGCCGCCCGGATCGCCGGAGAAATCGGAGACCACATCGAGCAGTTCGACACACCCAACGGGCTGCAATGCTACGCCGGAACAGCGCCGGTCACCCGCCGGTCCGGCCGCAGCGAACTCGTGGTAGCCCGACGTTTGGCCCACAACCGCTATCTCGGCACGGCCGTGCATCAATGGGCTTTCTGCAGCCTGACCACCTCGTGCTGGGCACGCCAGTTCTACGACGCGAAAATCACCGCCGGTAAAGCACACCACAGCGCCCTGCGTGCCCTGGCTAACCGGTGGCTGGAAATTCTGTGGCACTGCCTCACCCGAGGCGTCCGCTACGACGAAACCGTTCACCTTCGCAACCGACAACAGGCCCTCCACCCGCCGTCGGCGGC